>NZ_CP114061.2:0-40722 GCF_026967515.2 Rouxiella badensis | reverse complement strand
ACCAGTTTAAATTTTGCGTTTTCCACGACGGCACCCACCACGGCGTCGCCGTTTAAATCGGCGGGGCAGTCGCGTAAATCGGCAACGGACTGGTGATCCATAATGATATGCACGCCTTTATCTCGGGCAGCGCCTAAACCCTCAAGTGCAGGCCGTGATAAATGGTATTTTAGTTCGGCCAGGTGAATAGCAATCGGGCGTGGCGTGGTATTGATTCGGTCGCGTAACTCAGCAAGCTGCATTAACCGAACTAAAATCATGCGTTGAGTTGCTATCACTTTACTGTTGCGCATTGAACCGATGATGTAACAGCAACCGCCGTCGTCAAAAATCTTTTTTAATGCTAACCCATCTGGGGCATTAATGGAGTTTAATAAAGCCAGCTCCTCTATTTTACCGAAGAATCCTTTAATCGTTTCGGCAATGCTCTGCACGAAATCGCTATTGAATAAATCTCGGATCGTGGCGGTTGGATTTTCATTAATTAATTGTGCGGTCGCGCGTGCGGCTCTGCGGTCGTCGATACGATAGAAGTCGGCGGCCTCTCCTTTTTCTGCCAGGCTAAATCCAGCAATAAAAAGTTCCTCTAAATGTTCTGCTGTAATACCATCAATAAGGTTTAGCTGATATTCCGGTCTGTTTAAGTCAATTAGGTAGAATGGTTTTCCTGCATCTTTACATGCTTTCCTTATTAAGTGAGGTGCCCATTCGTCATTTTTTGGATCCATTTCAAAAACGCCCTCACCGGCCAAAATACTTTGGTAAATAAGTAACCCTGTTGCTACGCCTTTACCTGCACCCGTCGTACCAATGACATCCGCATGTTGTTTTTGCCAGTCACTGAGCGGAATGTATTGCGGGTCTCTGTTTTCATTGAGGCCAATAAAAACGCCTTTTTTTAAATCAATAAATTGCTCGGGGTCATATTTTTCAGTTGTGGGAAGTAATGCTTTTATTTCCCGAACGTCAGTGCGCGTATTTCGTTCTAGGCTGGTTTTTTTAACCATTTTCCTTTTGAGTTTATCAATCTCTGGTGAGAGAATGCGGCGTGCAACGTAATGAAATATCACGCCGACCACAGTAAATGAAATCAATATCGCCCACAAAATTACTGGCGTACTTACTTCCAGTCTTGACGGGTATAGAAAGCGAAGTACGTAAGAGGTAGCTGGTGATATTGTGCCAAAAATAAAGCATAAGAATGAAAAGCAGATAATAACACGCTGCCATATTGGTGCTTTTTCGTGTTCATCCCGCTTTAGCGGGACAATAAAGGGTAGTGTCAGTCCTGATAACAAAGCTAACAATAGCTGATGCTGTTGCATATAGCCGAAGAACGCCGTGGCGTTATCGACTATGGGCATTAGCTTCTCTGTGATTTTATTAAGCATGTATTAACCTTTGAATGGTTTCTTTCGGTGAGCTATCTCGGTGAATCCACTCGGTGACAAGCTGTCACCGAGTGGATTCACCGAGTTGCATGGGGATCTGAGAGCGTTAAAACTGTGCCCGCAGGCGGGCATGCTGAGGGGGCTAGAGTCCCCTCAACAAAGGCATGTCCCATTACATGCGGGCTGGACGCCCTTATTTCATGAGACAAGGGGGTAATGTCGCGGCTGGACGCCACGCCAAAACCCCCAAAGGTCAAGTGCGGCAAACCGTCCACGCTACGCGTGACCACCCCCCTTACGAAGTGATTTTGACCTCTATTTTTTCGCCTTCGTCTCAAAATATCGGAAATCACTACTCGTAACGGGGGTGGTCACGCGCAAAGTCGTATTATTCTCGTTCCTCGAATAATGCTCCTAAGCTTGGACGGTTTGCGGGGCTATGCCCCCCAAATAAACCGCTATCGTGGGCGATAGCTTTTTGCTCGCTGGGGCGGCAAAATTTATTCGGCTCCCCCCAACTAACTCGGTTCACTGGGGGTGAACGCTCGTTAGTGGTTTCGGCGACGCCAAATTAACAATTTTTTCAAAATTGAATTTAGCTGCCTCAATCCACTTCCCGTTAACAATTCATTCTGAATTGAACGATAAGTTAAAACCATCGTTAGCAATTTTTCAAAATTGAACGATCAAAACAAATAACATCACATTTCCTCTTTGCGGATTTTGTTTAATATAGTATTTGTTTTATACGAGTCGTATTCTTTTATGTGTGGATGTAGTGTGGAGGCGATTTCTATAAACTTACCCCGTTCATCATTATTCAAGCTGTCAGCGAATTCATGTATTTCCTCGGAAAGAAACTGGTTGTATAAAGTATCGTGTAAACCACAGCGTCGCCCTGCGCTATGTTCCATTCTTGAAATAACAGACTCTGCTATATATACAGCATCTTTAATTGTGGGGTGTTTTATTCTAGTTTTCATTTTTGATTTCCTCTGCAATTAAAAAATCATCCAACGTTGCGCCTGAATTTAACCGTTCCTGAATTGAACGCGGAACCCGACCAACACCAGACCATTTTTTAATGGCGTCACCGTCTCTGTACTGATATTTCATCCGGCGGCGGGATTTTGTTTTTATCGCCGCTGCGGTTATTAATTCTTCTGGTGAAAAACCTTCACTGACAATCAGTGCTAATAACTCGCTGCGTTTTTCGTTGCGTAATTGAATGGCTTCTTGTTCTTTTTCCTGCTGCGCCTCCCACTCGCTGATATGCACCTCAAGTTTATTTTGCAGGTCGATTAATAGTCCGTAGTCACAACGTTTAATAAACTGGTTCATGTTGCGGCCAGAGGATAGATAGGTGTAAACATCTTGATATTTAATGTCTGACATAATGAAAGTTACCTAAGCTAATGGGGAGTGGTGGCAGGACGCCGCCATATAGGTGAAAGGCTTATTTACGTGGTGGAAACTCAAACGCAGTTTGCCCGGTGGCCTTATCTCTTAGCACCACGAACGCCGAGAACGGCTTACCCGCTTTGCTGGTAAAGCCTTTAATCTCTGCGCTTTTACCTTTACTGATGATGGTTTCAACCTGATTCTTGGTCAGGTTTTTACCCGCTATTGTCGGCCAGATTTTAAAGTCGCACTGAGTACAGCGGAATATTTTAGGGGTCACAATGATGCTGCTACCGCAGGACGGACAGGGTGCGTTTAATCGCTCAAACTGGCTCTTTTCACTTTTTTCTTTATCGCTGGCCGTCACGTTGACTGCGCTGACATCGACGTGTTGAAGCTGCTCCGCAATAAAGATTTCCAGCTCGTCTAAAAACGCATCGCAGGTCATTTTCCCCTTTTCGATCTGCTGTTGCTGCTCGTGCCAGAGTGCGGTCATATCGGGTTCGGTAGCGATGGAGGGCAGGGCATGAATAAAGCTGATGCCTAATTCCGTGGGGATAAGCTTCTTTTTTTCCACGGTATAAAAGTTGCGGTTCAGTAAGGTTTTTAACATTTCGGCGCGGGTTGCCGGTGTGCCGATCCCGCCATTTTCCCCCTCAGTGTCTTTGTCCCGGCTGACTAATAAAGCTTTAATACGCGGGTCTTTCACATATTTTGCCACGCGCTGTAAATCACGTAACAGCGTGGCTTCGGTATAAAGTGGCAGTGGTTTGGTTTTCTCCGCTTTGACGGTGACGGTTTTACAGGTTCCGGCATCGTTCACGCTTAGTGCCGTTAATACGGAAAATAAGCCATCGCCATTATCTTTCCCTGGCTC
Source organism: Rouxiella badensis (assembly GCF_026967515.2). Classification (NCBI taxonomy): domain Bacteria; kingdom Pseudomonadati; phylum Pseudomonadota; class Gammaproteobacteria; order Enterobacterales; family Yersiniaceae; genus Rouxiella; species Rouxiella badensis. The sequence goes on along the minus strand of NZ_CP114061.2, from coordinate 37,053 downwards.
ACTCTCGCCGTCGCCGCTTTCAGCGTCGCTGTCGCTCTCTTGTAAAAGCGCCGTCCAGCCCATCCCCGTTGTTTTTCTGGCACTGGCGGTGAAGGTATTGCCCGCTGCGCAAAAACTGACGCTGGTCGCCAGATACGTTTTTTCCGGTAAGAATTGAACCAGGTACTGTGTAGCGATCGCGGTGTATACCGCGCGTTCGTCCTGGCTCATTTTTGCTGTATCGGGTGCGGTGCCGGTCGGGATAATAGCGGTATGCGCACCGACTTTACCTTCATTAAAGGCACGGCTTTTTCTGTTGCTGTCGAGGTCGGCCAATACCTGTGAGGGAAACGCCCCGCTTAATGCTGCACTCACCGCCGCAATCGTCTGTGGGGCATCATTAAACTGTTCGGTATTCAGGTATCGACAATCTGAGCGGTTATAGGTGATCGCCTTAAAGTTATCGCGCAGCGATTGTGTAACGGCCAGCGTTTTTTCAGCGGGCAGACCGTGCTCACGGCTCATGTGAACCTGTAAATCTAACAGCGAGAAGGGCAGCGGTGCCGGTGAGGTTTTAGGTTCGGTCTGTGCCTGTGTCACAGTGGCGGGTTGGTACTGTGTAGTACTGGCAATATTATCAGCGTAGTGCTTATCGATAATGCGTTTTTTATCGTCCGTAGGGGCATCGTCTGGTACGGAAAATCGCGCCGGTATCTCGCCTCCGTCGCAACGGGTCAGGTCAAAACCGTTAATCATAAAACCGGCGCTGACAGCGTAATAAAACGCTGCCGCATGGTTTTTGAAGGCTTCATAACGGTGAACGATCAGACCCAGTATAGGCGTTTGTACCCGACCAACCGATAACACATCTTTGCCGCCTTTTTTACGGGCGGCGAGAGTGTAACCTCGGGTCATATTGAAGCCAAAGAGTTGATCGCCAACGCTTCTCGCTAATGCGCTTTGGGATAATCCGTAAAACTCGCTGTTGTCGCGTAACTGCGTCAGCGCATGTCGCGCTTTCTCCGTGTTCAGGTCATTGATGAGGACGCGTTTCACCGGTTTTTTCGTGCCGGTGTACGTCAAAATTTCATCAATTAAAAGCTGGCCTTCGGCGTCGGGATCTCCAGCGTGAACAATCTCACTCGCCTTCTCAATCAGCGCCGCTACCGTTTTAAACTGGCCTGCGGTGCGCTCAATCGGCTGGTAGCGGTGCGGTCGCAGTTTCAGCGGTAAATCGGCCTCGTTCCATTTTTCGTAAGCAGGGTTATGACTTTCAGGCTTGACCAGCTCGAGCAGGTGGCCTGATCCCCACGTCACCACGTCGGTGCCACATTCGATATAACCGCCACGGTTTACACCGTTGCCCAGGGCAAGGGCGATCACTTCACCCAATCCTTTCTTTTCTGCGATAAAAAGTCTCATGATTACCCCCTGATCCGCCCGAATTGACTGATGATTTTGGCTATAGCTGCCGGGTCTGCGGCTTTGCATTCCCCCAAAAGCGCTTTACGCATGTTTGATGTCTTCGATGGGTCAAACCGGCCTTTCTTCTTAAAAGAATTAATGCTGAAAAAGGCTTTTTCGGCACTGCTGCATTCACTGCCGCCGCTATTACCGGTTACTTTGCCGAACATACACAGGACGACCTCGCACGGGTCAGCAGCAAATGAAGGAGCAGAAAAGCCAGCGGTCAGGCACAGGAGTGCCGCCGCGATTGCGGTTTTTTTCATAACGTTTTATTCCTTGAGGTGATTTTGAGACAAACAAAAGACGGCTAACGCCCTCTGGTTGTTCAACGCCGGAAAAACAGATTGAAAATCTGTCTCACCGCCGTTATCGGGAAAAATAAATGTCGGTGGTGTTGCAGGTCAGGCAGTGAGTTTTTGGAAGATAAGAGATAAGCCCTTGTGCGCCGTGTTGTCTCAACCACGCTTTAGCAGCAAAGAACGCGGTCGCATCCGGCGCAGAGACGGCAACGTGTGGGGAATGAGCAACGGCATACCAGACATCAGGCGTCCAAATCTGTCCTTCATCTTGAAAATCGGTGATCACTCTCGACCACTGCCCGGACACGACCGGCGACGGTGTAACAACAATGTTTTCCTGCCATAAAGGCAATGTGCCGTTGGTCGGCGAAAGAGGCTTATCCCACTCGACGGCTGCCGGTTCGGGCGGGGATGAACAGCCCGCGAGTACCAGAAATGCGCTGAGTACAACCAGGGGTTTAAAATGTTTCATTCCTGAAATTCTCCATCACACCGGCGCGATGCACCGGCTTAAAGTAAATATCACCCATGCGGCGAATATCGCCGCTCACGTCAATGCTGGCGATGACATCAATGCTGTTCAATACCTTACGCAGCAGTACCGAATAGGGGATGTTCTGGCATTCCATGTTTTGATAACAGCGTTCCGCCAGCCCGTTAATGGCCTCTTCCGGGCTACCGGCGTGCAGAGAAGTGATCAGCCCTTCATGCCCCGAGCCGATGATTTTCAGACAGTCCCAGGCTTCACCTCCGCGCACCTCGGCCAGTAAAATACGGTCAGGGTTCATGCGGTAGTTTGCCCGTACCAGACTGGCTGGGGTCACAATGGCTTTTTCTCCCGCATCGGCGGGGTAAAAAAGATGCACGTAATTTTCATGGCCATAAAAGCGCGTCTCCGGGTTGTCCTCGATAGTCACCAGTCGCAGGTTGACGGGGATATACCCGATCATCGTTTTCAGGTAGGTTGTTTTCCCCGACCCCGTACCGCCCACGATGATGATGGTCTTGCCATATTCGACACACTTCTCCATAAAAGCGGGAATAGCTCCGGCATTGTATAAACGTAAAAGTTCGTCATCATGGCTTGCTGTTTTCTCCTTACCCGTGACCCGGTCGTAAAAGCCGCCGTCGATATAGGACTGGTGGGGAATTTGTATCAGGGAAGGCTTGCGGATAGTGATCGACACCGTATCTCGCTCACAAGCCGGAGGCATCACTACCTGGCAACGTTCGCCAGATTCGAGCGTGGCGGACAGCACCGGCGACGTATCATCAATATGGTCGCCCTGATAGTTGGCAAGCGCGGTGGCAAACGTCTGACACTGTGCCAGCGTGAGCGGAACGGCGTGTTTTTGCCACACCCCGCGAATTTTGGTAAACAGCTCTCCGGGACGATTTACCGCGATTTCGGTCAGGCCATCGAGGTGAAGAAAATCCCCGAACATGCGTTGTTTATGCTGGTCGAGTGAAATGTTACTGACGCCCATAATGCCCTCCTTATTTGAGTTTCAGGCTGTAGACGCCTGAAAAATCGATGTCTGAACCGGTCATGATGCCGATGATATCGCCCTGATTTTTGTAGATGGTTGGCGGGATATTGATGCTGTTATCCAGCGCCGTTTTTGCCATTTCAGCGGCGGCAGCGCGTGAATTTTCCGTGTAATCGGTATTGCGGTCTTTCGACGGGGCGGAACTTGCCGCCGCTGCGGCGACGTCCTGCACGGTACTGAGCATCATTGCGTTGCCGAAACGCTCCCAGAAATGCGTGTCGATCCAGCCATCAATACCGGCCTCACCGAGCTGGCCTACGACCTGAGAATCAACCATCGGGATTTTTAACCTGTCCGGGGTTCTGAGTTCCGTCCACATCACGAACATCCTCGCCTGGCCGTGATTGAGTGTGCCGGTCTTGTAGACGCCACGGGCGCGGGTGCCTGCGGGTATCAGCCGTACATGGGTGCTTTCGCTGTAAACGTCCTCAGATATCAGGCAGGAAATACGCCCGGCAACGTCGGACACAAAGCGGGTTTGAAGCGTACAGGGAATATAGGTATCGACCGGAATATACAAATCCGGGTCAAGCCGCATACGTTGTACGCCGGTTACGGTGGAAACTGCCGGTGCCACACCAGGTGATGCCTCCGCTCCGACAGGACAGGCCAGCTTTCCGCTGGCATCCATGACCAGCGTCACCGTGCAGGGTGTATAAGGCTGCGCGGTCGCGGGAGATACGCTGTGCTCTGTGGTACTGCGTTCAGCCGTGCGCGAAACCGTGGCGGTTTGGCCGCTGCTTTGCGTGCTGGCCATAGCCGCCAGTGCCATAGACTTGTTAAATGAGACGGGCGGAGCGGCGGCACGAGGAAGGTTTGTTGTGGTATCGGTCGAAGCTGTGTCCTGCAACCCCAGCGGGTTTTCAGCCATTCCCATGCCCTGACGTTTCCGTCCGTAACTGACATCATCCGGTGCCGTTTTTGCCTGTTCAGCCTTGGGGGCTGGGGCGCTCATGAAATGGTTATAAGCCCAGTCACCCATCCAGGCTAATACGATAAGCGCCGCTAAAAGCAGTATTCCCAGCGTCATAAGACGATTTTTACCGCGCTTTTTGAGGCTGTTTACCTCGGGTTGGTCGGGTTTAACGTCCTCCACCGGCGCAGACTCTTTACGCTGTGCCTGCGCCCGTTCGCGTGCTTCAACTTCCAGCTCGGCCACCGTTTTTTCTCTCTCGGATGAAGGGTTTTCGCTCCCATCGAGAGGCGTTGGGTTTTGCGTATCCGTCATGGTTTTTCCTCCAGTTTAACCGCCGGTGAAACGGTGCTGCCGTTGCTGACCGTTGCCAGACCAAATCCCTGATTAACAATGCCCACCACGGCGTCGCCGTAGCGTAAGACCAGCTTTGGAGCCAGCGAGTGAACGACCATCACGCGATAGTTTCCCTGTTGCGAGAACGACGGGATGGTCGTTTGTTCTTTGCCGTTGACGAGCAGGAAGGGACTCGGGATCTTTTTCAGCGGTGAAAAGCCCAGGTAAGTGAAGCGGCCATCGTCATAGGCAAAGTCCGGCATAGCCATTTCACTGCCCTGCTTCACACGCTGCGCATAGTTCCAGTTTCGCGGTGTAGTGGCGGCATTAAACGCTTTGGCGATGCGGCTTTTTTCCTGCGCCTCCGTCAGCTCCTTTTGCCGCGCCTTCACGGCTTCCATGCTGGCCTTACGGCTGGCCTCGGGATAATTCCAGGTCACAACAAACGCCAGACTGCTTGCCGGTGCGCCTTCATCGAGTACGTTAAGTTCCAGGCTGTAGAAGTGTGCCGACGTGGTGACAAACAGGTTGGTTTTCCAGTCTTTCGACTCGGGTAAAAATGCCTGCTGGACGGTTGAGCCGTCCGCATCCGTCACCGGCTGCGTGATGGGGGCGGGGCGAATATAGACGCGGTTCGCCTCCTTTGTTACCGCCCATCCTTTAATGAAGCCGACTTCGGTACTGATCACCGCTTCATCATCGGCAAAAACTAACGTGGTGACGTAACCGGCGCGGGTGTTGATCACCGTGCTGTTTTGCACGTTGTACGCCACCTGCTGCATACGGCTGTCGTACCGGCTACCCTGCGGGGTTGCGGCTCCCCACGCCGATGAGCAGAGCATCAAAGTGAGAATGACGAATAGATTACGCATTATTCTTTCCTCAGTTCTTTGTCACGCTGGTAACTGGTGACGATGAAGCCCAGCGGATTACTCTCACGCTGCGCGTCAGTCAGCGCCTTGTGTGGCACGTAGTGGTATGTCAGACGAACGTTCCAGAATTCGACGCGCGTCGCGCCGTCAACAACGTGGCGGATGGTTCTTTTCAGTCGGAGGGTTGCCAGCATATCGGGCGCGGTAGCCTGGCTGATGATATTGGAAATGACCTTAGTTTCCACCACGTTAGCCGCATTCTGATACACCTTGTCGGGTGCATCCTGTCCGGCGAACCAGGCAAGATAGTCCGCATTGACCTGTCCGCTGTTAAAGAGCTGCACCGTGTCATAATTGCTTTGCAGGGCGAAATAGTTGTATCCCTCCCGGAGCGTGGCGTAATTGGCGGCGAAGGCTTTCGCCATTGCCTCCTCGGTCGCAATGTCTTTTTCTTTCACTCGGGTGACGTATTCCGCCCGCCCACTGTGGCTGTCTACGGTGTAAAGTTCGACCTCCGTGTGTTTTAGCGGAAGCATGACAATGACGGCCACAACGGAAAGTAAGGCAAATACCGTGGCGACGGCGGCGATAACAAAGGCGAGTTTTTTAGCCCGCGCATCGCGTGTCAGCATCACTTTTTCAAACGACTGCGAGGTATTCAGCGTTTTTTGTAATTCAGACATTATTCACCTCCTGCATAACGGAAGCGGAATTAACGGGTTGAAGGTCGCCGGAAACATCCGGCGGGAAATGGCTTTGCTGTGCGCAGCCCGCAAGGGTGCACAACATCATAAATATGATGAAGCGTTTCATGGTTTAGGTTCCTGAAAGGATTAAAAAGTAATGAGTCTTGCGATGGGAACAGGTGTGGCGGGATATCTGCTAATTTTGGGCTTTCATTTTCTCCACTGCGGCTTTTGCCGATGCTTTGGCATTACTGGCCGATGAGCCTTTGAGGTTATTCGCTGCCTTATCGCCAATACTGCCTAAAGCATTCCCCACGGGCTTTCCTACGGTACTTGCGGCTTTTTTCGCTGCGCCGCCGCCTGCCATTAGCCCCATTTTAGCCGCGCCCTGTACCACACCCTGCACGCTAGCCCCTGCCAGTGAACCGGCAATTTTTGCCGATAACCAGACTACGAACCCGGAACCGATACCGGCAAGGCAACACTGTGCGGCCAGCGTTACAATGTTGTTGGCATTAGCCCCGACGCTTGCTTTGTCCAATATGTTACTAAGGTATTCAATCGCGATCCGTAAAGATAAGGCCGAAAACATGAGCGTCAGGATAGCGGTGAAGATTACCTGGAGCCAGTTATTGAACATCGGTCGCAGAAAACCGTAGATAAGGCAGAAAATGAATATGGGTGCCGTTGTTGTCATTAATAACAACATTATTTCAGCCCCCATATTAACAATGGTGGCGATAATTAAGGCTACTATTGTTCCCCCCCAAACTAATAGCTCAGCAATGCCGCCATTGAGTTGCACATAGGTTGAGTTATCTAGGTTAAATAAGGTTTGCCCCAGCGTCTGAGCTTTACTCCAAAGTGTATCTAGTAAAACCCAGACATTTTCACTTCCGCTGAAACCATCTTTTAAACCGTTAATGGCAGCAATCGAGGCGTCCAGATAACCATCTGCATTAGTGACAAATGCCAGGATGATCCCCATTCGCGCCAAGTCCCACGCTACGTCCTCTACCGGAGTATGTAGCTTCCCCGCCAGTGTCTGATAGCCACGCCAAAGAACGTACAAAGTGGCAGAACCGGTAACTAATCCTGCCATCAGCGTTGAATACAGGGACATTTGCCCCTGTAAAACACTGTTCAAGCCATTCATTACAGCGGCATCCATTCCAGAGAAAACACCTTCGCTACTCATGACTTTTATTCTCTGGATGCATCCTGCTTTTTACGTACTCTGTTTGCACTTTTTGTAGTCCAGCTACAACGTCAGGCTCATTCATTGACCTTTTGGAAGCATTCACAACAGGGATGCACCGCTCACTGCTGAATGTTTGGGTTTTCAAACAATCGGCATAGTCTTTTATTAATTCGTCATGATGAGCCATATACCACTCTTCAGTTTTTTTCTCTTCACAACCACCTAAAGCAAACAGGCTTAAAACAAGCAGGGAGGATAAAATAGTGCGGTTATTGATCGTCATATGAAAAATCCTTGTTATAAGTTGTTCAAATCGGCCACCGGTGCGTTGAGTTGCTGCTGCTGGCCTGCCTTTTGTCGCTGCGATGTCAGCATTTGATCACGCAGTTCCGACTGTTTCACGCTCATTTCCCACTGCGTGGTCAGCGCGTTTAACTGTACACTTTTTGACGTTATGGTGTTCGCCAAATCCTGTGACTCTTTAGCGTCTTGCGACATTTCTATACGACTTACAAGGGTGGAAATATCACTCACTGTACTGTTGATATTCTCCTGTACCGCAGTGGTATCTTCGACGGCCACCGCACGGTTAATGACGATTTGTTTACAGGTATCAGCATAGCTTTGGGTCTGCGTAGCATCACAGGTGTCAAACATCTTGTACTTGCTGTACAGGCCGTTTAGCGCACTGCTGTATGACCCGCCGGAGTTTGTCAGCAGGTCGTTGAGTGAAATGCCGTTTTTTTGCAGGTTTTTAAGGTCACTCGACAATCCCTTAGCCTGGCTCAAAAAGTCCTGTACGTTGCGTACGCCGGTCGCGGTCGCCAGTTGCGATTTGTAGGCATTAAGCTGGGATTTATACTGTTCCACCGTTTTAAGCCAGTTTTGGGCGTCAGTCGCGTATTGAATCTGACGTAACGGATCAGCATCAACCATGACAGGAATACCGGCATAGGCTGTCAGTGATGGACACAGCAAAGCCCCCGCCAGACAGGCGGCGGACAGAGTTTTCATTTTCATGTTATTTCCTTTCAGAGAGCGAGTTGCAGGTAGCGTTCTAGCCAGTCGTCCGGCTTCATGCCGTCCTGAAACACAGAATCAAAAATTTCGAGGTTGTCAGCGCTGCTACTTAACACTTTTGTGTAAGTACCAAGCCCGGACAGGTCAAGGGTGACGAGTGCTGCAAAGTTGCGTAAATCACCCTTTTTCAGGGGGCTTTTCACTATTACGAACTGGCGTGACAGCGGATCAAGGTTCTTGATGATGTCGAAGATCTCCGGGGCGACTTTCAGACCATCAACATAGTCTTTGCGGTCAGCCTTCGGGTTTGCCGTAAAGATTTGCGTGCCGCACTGCTCCACCACGGCAGGAGATATCGGGTTAATCAGTATTTCCGCCGGTGACTGAGTACCAGGAATAAACAGGCCATTCAGTTTGCGGATGACTTTCAGCACGTTAAAGGCGAAATCAGAAAAGACCGGGTCGTTGAGCCATTTCCAGAATTCATCCATGAAGATCACCAAGCGTCGCCCGTCGAGCAAGCTGGTGACGCGATACAGCAGGTAAAACGAAATCGGCGCACACACGTCGGCATCGTCCAAAAATTCCGTGCCATCGATGCCGAAATTGTCGCATTCGCCAATATCAAAGGTGTCCAGGTCATTATCGAAAACCCAGCCGTATTCGCCACCCTGCGCCCACTGTGACAACCTGACACGTAACCCGTTTTCCTGCGCCTCCTTCGTTGGCGGCTCGGTAAGGTTCTCCAACAGCCGGGTAATACCAAACCCACGGTGTTCAGCCGGTAGCTCCTTCATGACCGCATCCACTGCCTGACTAAGACGCAGCTCGTCGCGCGGGAACAAGGTTTGTCCGTTGCGGGTGCAGAGTATGCGCATCAGCTTCTTGATGAAGTTCAGATTGCGTTTGGTCGGTGGAAGCCGGAAGGGATTCCAGCCGGTAGGCTCACCGCTTTTCACCTTATAATACTGGCCGCCCAACGCCCTTACGTTGAGTTCTGCCCCCCTGTCCTTATCAAAATAAACGGTAGTAAGACGCTGAGTTTTAGCCTGCGGCGAAAAACTCCGGGGTTGCCGATATTTCTGCATCATGACCTGAATGAATGCCATCAGCATTGTTTTGCCCGAACCGGCGGTGCCGATAACGCTGGTATTGCCTAGATTTTTCTCGTTGAAATCATCCTTATTGAGCATTGAGTTGTGCAGGTTCATGTAATACGCCCCGCCCGATGGGGTTTTGAGAACGCAAAGCGCTTCACCCCAGGGGTTCTTATCCCGTTTCCCCGTATAGAAGTTATGGAATGACGCCAGTTCTGCAAAATTCTGGCTGCTGATGGGGACAAGTCGCGGCCTTAGCGTGTACACCCCCGGCATTTGTGCCAGGTAGGCAGCGGGCAGCGACAACGTGGAGAGCGTCGGGGTGATACCCAGATCGGTGAAGGCGTTGATCAGGCTGTTTGTATCTTTAATCAGCCGTTCTGTACCGGGTGCCGATACCATCAGGGAAAAATGATATTTACCAAAGGCAATGTGTCCGGCCTGCAACATGTCCAGGGCAACAAATAAGTCTTCCTGCTGCGAAATGGCATCATCTTCCGTGCTGCGTAAACGCTTGGCCGTCTGCTTGATGTGCTTTTGCGCTTCATCTTTCGCCATACAGGTAAAAGACTGGGTGATCACATAGTCACACGGGGCATACAGCAACACGTTCATTATCCCGGTGAAGGATTCCGGCGCGTAGTCTTTCACTTCCAGCCCACGGAAGAAGGTCTTTCCGTTTACGTTATTGCTTTGCCCGGCATCGCCGGTGAAAAACAGGTCGGTTGTGCCGAGCGTTTCATAAAATGGCGTGCGCGTAACGGCTGTTTTCTGCCAGACGCCGCTTAACAGCCGCCGATAGAAAGACAGTTGCGACGAAAACACGCGGCCATTTTCTTCATACGCCCCGAGTTGGTTCGCGGTGAAACGCGACAGGGACGTGCCGACCGTCTGGCAGATCTCCAACATCTCTTTTAATGCACTGTCTAACGCATGTTGCTTCTGTCCGTCGGACATCCGTTTGCGCTCGACCTTATCCAGTCCGACAAAGGGCATATAACAGGCGGTGAAGAACAGGCGATTATGGCGGAAAGGATGGTTTTCAATCGTCGAGTAGTACCGTTCGCTGACCGTATCGGCAAAATCGTTACCCGAATGCCCGTCAAAGTGATCGTGGTACGTTTCACGGATATTGTGAACGTAAAACGTCACCGGTCGCCCTTCAAAGGACTTAATCAGGTTATTAAACTGACCAGACAGTATGTCGAGATTTTCTTCCGTATCACATTCAAACGCCGTTCCGCCAATTTCCCACGTTGCGATCAGGTCGCTACCTCGGGTTTTAATGACGTTTTCATGAATGTGCGACGAATACGGAATGTGCTTGGTGAGCGTGACCCGTTCGTTAAGTCGCATAGTGTTGATGAACTCCGTGATGTCTACGGCGTCGTAGTCGTTCGCCAGGAACGCCGTTGCGCCGTAGTGGGTGTTGCACGTCTTATTGCCCCGCGTTTTCAGTTTTAAAAAGGCTAATCCGAAAATATGGGCATCCTTTCGAGCCATCTGGTTCATGACAAACCAGCTTACCGGCAGGAACAGCAACAAAAGTTTAGTGAGGTATATCGCCAGCAGGATAATTGCCCCACTGACGATAACTAACGGCACCATCGGAATGCCAAACAGCATAGCGGGGCGCGTCAGGGCTTTATTCAGCGTGACCATTTCCGCCCCTTAGCTCATCAACAGAGCGCCGATTTCTGCACCGCTGGCAATAAGAATGCCGCCAATGATGATCCCTTTACAGTCGTGAAGGCTTTTGCCGTCCCATAACACTTTGTAACCCACCCAGATAACAGCGATGGTAATGGTGACGATGGCCAGACCGGTGAGGCCAGACGAGATTTTTTCCAGCAACGTTTCGGCTTTGGCGAACCCGTCCGCGAATGCCGGTGAGGACATAGCAGCAGAGGCCGCGACAGCAGCAAGGTGAGCAGGAGCGTTTTTGATAGAGCGTAAAATTTTCATGATATTTCCTTATTTAGATGTAGTGACTACAAACTCCCCCCGCACAACCTGTGACGGGAAAGAAACGGGTGTAGCCTGGTTAGGTGACGCTTGCGCGCCGGAGGTGATGAGATCGCCGCGTACAATACCTTTGGGGTAACGTATCTGCGGCGTGGGTGCTGCATTGCCTGGTGTGGCGTTTTGCTTTTCTTGATCGGCCTTGCTGGAAGGCACGACATATTTTTGCGCGGGTTTGTAACCCATCCGCTGTACATAGCTGGTTTTGGAAAATGCGGCTTCGGGCTTCTGGCCGGTATCAAAGTTGCCGGAGTAATAGCAACTCAGCGCCCTTTTCAGGGTGCCGCCCCGGAGGTAGCAGTCAGTGATGATTTTTTCGAAGACGGTCAGGTTGGTGCAGGGATTAAACAGTTGTTTTGCAGTGACACCGTAACGGGAAAAATTAGCCTGGTTGATTTGCATCAGACCAACTGAGTAATTTTTACCTTTCGCCTTGAGCTGGTCGATATGATCAAGAGCGTCATTTATGTTGCTGGGGAAAAGCCCTTTTTTCTGGCCGACAACCCCGATAGCAAAGGGATTCAAGCCAGATTCGACCCTAGCTACATCATGCGATGTATCCGGGTGAATGGTTGGGGCGCATTGCATGGCCAGAGTCAGAAGCACGGCGGATGAAATCATTTCTCCTCCTATTAGATGGTTTATTCCTCTTCAGCGGGGGGAGCCTTCTGCAACTGGTTAAGCAGTGAGGCATGGCCTTTTTTGGTGAATTCATCAATCAGGTAGTGAAGGAATGTTGTTGTCTTGATATTGGTGTTGGATAAATAACTGATTTCACGAGCATGTTTTGCTAACAGTTGGTAACGCTGTTGTCCGATATAAATCACCGACGTACTCGTTGGCTCGCCCAACTTCTTTTTCGGCATGGGGATGGTTACTCCTATTAAAAAGACACCGCAGGGTATCGCCCGCAGTGCTGGTATGTATAAAAAATGAGGTCGGGTTTAAGGGTTAGACGATTGCAGCAGGTGTGAAAAAGCAACCTGCCGTTGTTCTATCGACTTGATAAGCGAGATTTCCTGAATTTTTAGCAGCAAAGTGGACGAGATATTACGGCACTCAATAGCTTGATCGTCATTGTTCAACGCAATCAGCCGAGCGCATTCAATCGCTGATATCACTTTCTGGGGAACGGTGCAGGCATCGGAACCGAAGCGAATGAAGCCGACAGCCCCAGGGATAGACGAAATTGTTGAGGTGTGGATTTTATTGATATCAAAAGAGAGGAACAAATAATTAGGGAACAACACTTTTTCCTCGATCCGAACCGAATTGCAGTCGGTTCGGTGAGAGACTCTTACATAGCGAGGGCAAAAAACACTAACCCCTAATCCATTGACTCTTTTAGTGATTTTACCAACATCCTGAGCCTTGCAGTACAGCACATACCATAAGTTCATGTTCCCATCCTTGTGGGCACAAGCCCCCATTTTCCGCCGTGCTAGCTTGGCGGAAACTAGAACGAGCGTACTCATAAACATGACAAAACAACTGTATATAAATACAGTGCTTCTATTATATCCAGTTGTTTTGTTGCGTCAACCTAAAGCACTTTAGAGATAATAGCATTAATGTTTCGTAAATCAAAACATGATGAGCGTGTTTTGATTTACGAAACGCTAGCGAACTATTCACCCGATATGATCAGTAGCTAAAAAAGGTGAGTATTATGGTGCCAAAACGGTTAAAAGAAGCTCGTGAGTTGGCTGGTCTTTCACAGGAAAAACTAGCGCAACTGGTTGAAATAGAGAGTGTAAATAGTCGTTCTAGAATATCGAATTATGAGGCAGGACGTTTTACCCCGCCTTTTGACTTTATTCTTCGAGTGGCCAAGGTTTTGGGGTATCCAGAGTACTATTTTTATACAGTTGACGACGAGGTAGCTAAAAACATCTTAGAGAATCATCGTAAGATGATGAATTGTAATGATAATCCACTCAACCATATATTGGTTGAGAATAAAAAATTACGTGAACAACGTGATGAAGTTCGAAGATTATTAAGCCAATTCAATGACTGTATGAAGGACTAATGGGAAGGGGCAACGCTCGCCGCAGCCTTTGATTGAGGCGGAGCGCAGCCATAGGCGAGCACCGAACACTCAAAGCGAGGAAGCGAATTTCCACTGAATTAACAAAGAAATGCGTTCACTCTGAACCTACATAGGCAAGAGAAAACCCCTGTTGATATTCACAATGTTAATAATGTTGAGACTCAATATCTGTATGAATTGATTGGGTAAATTAGATATGTTCTTTGCGGGATCTTTTGGCGGGGGAATTGATCGTTGCTTCACTACGTGGTAATTTACCTGCGTTTACAAGTATTCATACGGGTGGGACGTTCCCGGTAATAGCGTCTAGGGAAAGGGTGATAGGCAAAAGCCACACCCTGAATGCAAAAACCCCCTGAAATCCTGACGAACTTGGCGGAACGAGGGATATTCAGGGGGTCGAAAGCAGGCGCGGCGCCTGAAAAGGATTATAGCAAATGCATAACCTAAAACAACCCCTCTTCCTCGCCATAAGCGCGGGCGGGCGTGGGTAACCAGACTAAATCTTCCCAAGAAAACCCCGATAAACGTCACCGTGGCGAACATTCTACAGCCTGTAAATGTCCGTTACCGCTCTACGTGCGTCCGGCGCATTATAAGCCCCTCAGTAAACAGCATGGTCGAGCCTTACGTAACCTTATGAGCCAGGACAAAACCTCTGGTGCCTGGGTTATTCGTCGTCGTGTTTCTGCCGATCCAATCTTCACTTTTTTGCGACCTGTCGCGGACAGAAAAAGAGCTTTCCGTGAAGTACGCCGGCGTTTGCTCGATGCGTTGTTTGTGCTTTTCGTCAACAAAGCCGATCTTGCTACCGGTATTGTCACTATCAACATCACTAAGCTGGCTGAAGAACTCAGTCCACGGAATGAAGATGGCCAGATCATCCCTGAAACTGCCGTGACGGTATCCAGGGTGTCGCGTCTGATAGACGAATTGGCGAGGTTTGGCATAGTCCTTGCGCCTGAAACTGAGTGGGATTATGTGAACGGGTGCCGTTTTCCTAAGCATATAATCATTACAGAAGAAGGCTGGCGTCTTACCGGTGTGGATATGGACAAGCTACGAGCAGAGCAAGAAGAACGCCTACGCGCTATTGAGGACGGCATTCTACAACCCGGCGAGGCTATGACAGTAAAAGAAGCCCGTAAGCGCTGGTATGAACGTTGTCGCCATCAGACGATACTTAGCCGCCGTACACGCGCTATTGAGGGCAAACAACGGCGTAAGCTGGCCGAATTACCGTTCGATGAGCGAAAGCGTCAGGTGGCCGAGCGTATTTTCCGTGATATGAAGGGTGATACACACCATCTAACCCCTCAGCAGTTTGAAAAAATGGTCTGGACTCAGCTTTACCAGCTTGAACTGGTAAATATGGAGCAGCCAGGCGCAGCCCCGCCTCACTAACCCGCCCTCTTTTTACTAATCCGTTTCCCTGCGGAGGATGTTCGTTGTCCATCTGCTAAAACAGATCGTTTTTTAGCCACCATCATCACGATAACCTCACCGATATTTGGTCAAAACCCCAATCAACACCGGCGTTATATCTTTTATGCACACTTATCTGCAAATAGGTAAATAGGATTATCTGCAATCAACCAATAGTTAGCTGCAAAATAATCAGGTCTTCGACCTACTTAACTTCATTAAAGATCTACTTATTCGCTGGATAAGATCTGTGGATAACGGGGAAAACCGATAATGACCGCCCTTGCAGCGGCCAGACGGCCGCGCCGGTTCGGCATGGTCGCTATGCTCCCAAAAGACTTTAAGTAGCACCTCCGGCCTTAGCCGGAGGCATGGAGTCAACGAGACGCAATGCAGCGAAAAGGCGCTTTTCGCCCTTACCTACTTCATCGCTAAAAGTAAGCTAAAAAAACAGTCTGGCAGGAAGGGGGCGAAATCCGTTTGGGTGTATTCGTTGACACCAGGAGCAAGTATTCCTATCATTGTGTTGATAGTTAACACAGGGGGCGTTATGGCCAGAACAACAAGCGTTACGATTGGCGAACAGCTCGATTCGTTTATCAGTCGATTAATAGACAGTGGCCGTTACGGCTCTGCAAGTGAAGTTATGCGCTCTGCGCTGCGATTGCTGGAGCAACAGGAAACAAACGATGAAGTTATTCGCCAGGCTGTTATTGCCGGGCTGGAAAGCGGTGAAAGCTCGCTATCACTGCGGGATATTGCAGCAGAAAGAAAACTGAGACATCGTGTATAAACTCACCGAACGGGCGGCAGAAGACTTCGCCGGGATTTATGATTATACGCTCTTGAAATTTGGTGAAGCTCAGGCAGACCATTATACCGACGCACTTGAGGCATTTTTCGAGACACTGGCCGGAATGCCAGATATGGGACGTGACTACCATGCCGTTCCTGGTGTAATGCGCATTGAATTTCAGCGACATGCCATTTTTTATACGGTTCGTGATACGGATATTCTGATTGCGCGTATTTTGCACCAACAGATGAACCATAAACGCCATTTACTGTAAGTCTAAACACGCTGCCGCGCTTTGCTTGGCCAACACCGATCTGGCACATAAAAAATTTATGCACCAGATCAGTGTTCTCGGTAAGGATAGGTGTGTTTTTGAGTTAATGTGTTTTTACTCATTTGTGTTTTTAGCTGTCATTTTCTTTCAGCCAATTATCGACCAAATCCTTTATCACATCAGTAATAGATGTACCTTGTTTTGCACACGCAGCTTTGAAGCGGATATGTATTTCTTCATCAAAGTTAACGTTGACTCTCTTTTGCTTTCCCGTGGGTGTGCTATTGACGACTTTTTCAAGATCCCGATGCTCACCGAAACTCATTGTTTTTGATGTATGTTGCTTAGTTAGTGCCATACATAACCTCTTAATATGCTGAAATGAGTATATGAGTTTTTACTCAAATGAATCAAGTATTTCTCGCGTCAGAATGGCTATCTCGCCCTTTGCTGCTCCATCGTTGGTATCGAAAACACTCTCACCCTCCATGACGGATTTAACGTAACTTTGGCGTTGTGTGATGGCAGTTTTAAACGGCTTAATACCCGTCTGAGCAATGCTATCTTTCAGAACGTTAAGCATGGTGGCTTGTTCGATTTTCCGTGTGATGAGGAATCGAGCTTCAACCGGACGATTATAAGCCTGGGCTTCCAGCACAGTGACTACAGAACCGGCAGCGGAAAAATCCAGAGGGCTGGGTGTTACCGGGATGATAATCAGGTCGCTGACCATCACCGCAGCGGAAGTAATAACTGACAGAGAACCGGCTCCATCAATAATCACAAAGTCATATTCAGCCAGATCTTTTCTTACCTGGTAAACGTCTTTCTCTGATGCTGCGGTGTAAACATCGAATGCTGCTTTCTCTGCTTTGTTCCAGTTAGTCAGGCTCATTTGTGGGTCTGTATCTACAACTGCAATTTTCTTACCCGAACTGGCAAGGCAGCTACTGACGTTGATTGTTGCCGTCGTTTTACCGGAGCCACCTTTAGGGTTGAGGAACGCGATAATTTTCATGTCTAAACCTCATTTGTGTGTTTACTCATTTGAGTTTAATTATACACAAAAACACAAATGAGTAAACACGGTTTGTGTGTAAATGAGTATATGAGTGTTAGAAGGGGTTTGAAGCCCATATAGACAAATTCACGTCCCAGTGTGCTTTAATTTTTAACGAGCGTATCTTTATTCATATCTTGTAGCGAATGAGGGAAACGCCGATGGAAGTGAATATCAAAGACATTACGGGTAACTGGGATCGTGGTGTTGTACTGGACAAGCACAGCAAGTTCAGCGTGGTGACAGGACAAAACGAGTGGGGTCACAACATTTATGACACTACTCGTACCGAGGTAGGTGAAGCTGTTTATCAGCTTAAATATAAATCTGACTGGACTAAGGTTCAGCCGCTGGCCAAATGCCTTTATGCTAAAGCCTACCCACTGTTTCAAAAAGTCGGGTTCATTCTCCCTATGGCCGCTTCTAACGTCCGGGCACGGCAACCTGTTACAGAAGTTGCTCAGGCGTTGGCACAATTAGCCGGTGTCCCCTGTTTTGACGATCTTCTGTTGAAAGCACCTGGCGGTATTTCACTCAAGAATCTGAATACCAAGCAGGAAAAAGTTGATGCCATTGGCGGCAGCTTTTCCGTAAGTCCTGTTATCTCTAATGAAGGCAGATGGAACGTCTTAGTGATAGATGACCTCTACCACACTGGCGCATCAATGGAGGCTGCTTGTGCGGCGTTACGCGGCTATAATAAAATTAATAACATCTATGTTGCAGCGCTTACTTGGAGATAACCATGACGACGATTTTCGTTGCTGGCTCTATAACCATCAAAGAACTTGATCCGCTCATTATCGAACGGTTGAAGAAGATTGTTAATAAAAAATACCGTGTGGTTGTTGGCGATGCTAACGGCGTAGACTCATCAGTACAGCAAGCGCTGCTGAATTTACAATGTGATACCACTACGGTTTTCAGCAGTTCAACAAAGCCACGAAACAACTTAGGTGCGTGGCCGGTGAATGTCGTCAAAACAGAATTCCGGCGCGGAACTCGTGAGTTTTACACAGCTAAAGATCTTCAGATGGCCGAAAAGGCTGATTGTGGTCTGATGGTGTGGGACTGCAAAAGTCCGGGTACGCTTAACAACGTTGTAGAACTGCTTCTGCGAAATAAGTATTCGGTGGTGTTCGTCAACAAAATGCGGGACTTTGTGAAGGTTAAAACGCCTGACGACATTGATACCCTTATAAAAATGATGACAGCGACAGACTTAGAAAAGGCAGAAGAAAAAATCAGTCTAGGCGGCAAGCTGGCACGTTTAAAAAACAATCAAATGGCTTTGCTGTAATCCGGAACCTCAATTCAAACCCAACCGCAGCTAGGCGGTTGGGTTATACCCTTCTCCGGCACTGAGGTTTGACTGCTAGCGTTGTTTTTACATCGCTGGACGTCAAACCAGGGGTTGAGGAATGCGATAATTTTCATGTCTAAACTTTATCTGTGTGTTTACTCATTGGAGTTAGATATACTCATAAACTCAAATGAGTAAATACGCCTTTATGTGTAAATGAGTATATGCGTATCTTTAAGGGTTGGAACTTGCGAGGGATGTTGGTTCTAACTGCTACTAGTGACTTATTGCCAACCTCCATCATATTCCTTCCAGCCTTGATTAGTCGCATCATTTGTTAGCGTCATGTCATCGACCACGCAATTACGTATCTCAGCAGTGCGGTAAATCTCGTCAAAAAGTTCGTCAATCTGCTCTTTCAAATCGGCCTCATCGCTATACGTAAAAATCAGGCTGTACTCATTGTTGTCCAACACCTTTCCGTCATAGTCGCACTCAACCAGCCAGGCAATATCTTCTCTGACCTTTTTCTTCCCACGGGTAAATTTGCTGCCGTTCTGCACCGGCACCCACAGTGTGGCTGTCACGGAAAATGCGGTAGCACTCTCAGACTGCCCGGAAAGAGAGGGGAGGGCTGTAACTGGGGGACACTGTTTAATCGCCCGGCTAATGGTGCCACGACTGCAATTGATGGTCTTCTGAACCTGGCTCCAGGAGCTGCCGCTGGCCAGCAGCCGGTTAATGGCATCATAGCGATGTTGGTTAACCTTTCTGCCCTGGTATTTGCCCTCAGCTTTTGCTTTGGCGATCCCCTGTTTCTGGCGTTCCCGCCGCTGCTCATAGTCGCGTCTGGCCACTGCGGCCAGCATATCGAGCAGCATGTCATTGATGGCCGAAAACATCCGGTTATCAAAATCGGTCAGCCCCGGAGATAAATGTAGCCAGGTAGTGGGAACATTAACGGCCACGACTCTTATATCTTTCCTGGCAATCATTTTCTTGAGCGTGATCCAGTCATTCCCGGCGAGACGTGAAAGGCGGTCAACATCTTCAATGAGTAAGATGTCGCGCTGCCGACAGTCTTTCAGCAGCCGGAAAAGCTCAGGACGTTCCAGGCGTGAACCTGACTCATTTTCAATATAATAGTTACAGATGGACAGCCCCCGCTCAGTGGCGAAAGTGGGGTCCGCTTGGAAAACGGAAAATATCCTACGCTAAGACTGTTTTTTGTACAGACCACTATCTACTGAGCGTAACGAGCGGTATTTACCCTGTCCCAGCTTGAGGTTTGTTCGCCAGACGTAATCCCCGCTCAGATTGATATGTTCCCACCCCAGCGGGGACAGATGAGAAATCAGTTGCTCATTAATCGGGATCCCTTTTCGTCTCAGGGAATCTATGGCTCTTTCTATATATACCGTATTCCACAGTGAGATCGCCGCAGTCAGTAATGTCAGACCACTGGCACGATAGCTCTGATTCTCCAGTCCCCGATCTCTGATTTCACCCAGCCGGTGCATAAAGAGCGCTCGCGCAAGGGCATTGCGGGCCTCACCTTTATTCAGCCCCGCCTGTACGCGTCGGCGCAGTGATGGATCGCGAAACCAGTCCAGCATAAACAGTGCACGTTCGATACGCCCAATTTCCCTCAATGCCTTTGCAAGGCCATTTTGTTTAGGGTAACTGGCCAGCTTTTTCATCATCAGCGATGCGGTAACTGTCCCCTGTTTTATCGAGCTTGCGAGGCGAAGTACTTCATTCCAGTGTGTCTCAATGTCTTTAAGATTCAAAGGGGTTGTGGATATCACAGACTGAAGTCCAGGATACCACTCAGCCTTTCCATGAATAAAAATCCGCTTGTCGTGAAGATCCCGGATCCTTGGCGCAAAAGCGAATCCGAGCAGATGCATCAGCGCGAAAACATGCTCAGTGAAACCTGCGGTGTCGGTGTAATGTTCTGTAATTTCCAGATCACTTTCGTGATACAGCAGACCATCAAGTACGTGGGTGGAGTCCCGCACGCGGCTGATCACTTTGGTATAAAAAGGGCTGTACTGGTCCGAAATATGCGTGTAAATCTGCACGCCTGGCTCCTGACCGTATTTCAGATTGACCTGGCCGGCATAACGCCCGTGGCTACCTACCCGAAAATTCTGCCCGTCGGATGAAGACGTTGTGCCATCGCCCCAGAATGCCGCCAGAGGCCGTTTTTTTTGTGCATTAACCAGCTCAGCCAGCGCGGCTGAATATGTTTCATCCCTGATGTACCAGGCCTGAATGCCCTCGAGTGACGACTTTGTTGTTCCCGGACAGGATTCGGCCATTTTTGTCAGTCCCAGGTTGATCCCATCGGCCAGGATGGTGGTCAGTAACAATTTTCTGTCTTTCGGCCTGACGTTATTATTTTTGAGATGCGTGAAATGTTGGGTAAAACCGGTCCAGCCGTCCACTTCATCCAGCATTTCCGTAATTTTAGGGTGAGGCAACATACCGTAAACCAGATCGGCAAAAGGGGATGCTGCTGAAGGGACACTGTTATCCAGCGGGGTAATTTTCACACCTTTATCCGATATATCAACATCAGGCAAATCACCGGCCAGCGCCATCGCATTCACTTCCTCCAAGCGCGATGCCAGAAGCGTCATACGACTCTTGATGTATTTATGGCAATCGGTCGGAATGGCAAGGGGTAACTGATTATCCAGGAGTGATTTTTCAAAATCGCCTGACGGGATCAGATAATCATCGAAATTCCTGTAGCGGCGCGACCCCTTTACCCAGATATCGCCAGAACGTAATGCTCCCTTAAGCTCGTTCAGTACGCAAAATTCGTAATATTTGCGGTCAATGCCGGTGGGAGTGATCACGACCTTTCTCCAGCTCTCAGGAATAAACCCGGTTGGCGCGGATGGCGGAACTTTTCGGAGTTGTTTCCGATACATCTCACTGACGGTATCCAGCGCGTCACTGAGTTGTATTGCGGCAGGCGCAGCCCTGAACTGCAACGCTGAGAGCATCCGGGGGGCGTATTTACGCAGAATACTGTATTTTTCTGTGATTAGATGAAGCGGGTCGAAGTTGTCCTTACGTGACAGGAACCGCGTTTCCTCCACGCTGTTGATGAATTCCTGCCAGGGAAGGACATCTTCTATTGCGGCCCAGGGATCTTCACCGGATTCTCTGGCGTTAAGTAATGCCTGCCCGACGGTAACGTACTGCTTCAGCTTGCTCTGAATAAGCTTTCCCGTTTGCTGAAGCCGTTCGGCCTGCGTGCGTTTTGCCCTGCTGAACAAACTGCCAAGAATGCGCTCGTGCAGATCAATAACTTCGTCAGTCAGGGTGGCTCGGGCTTCCGATATGATACAAACCAGCGAAGCATAACGGCGAACATCCGTGAATTTAGCCAGGTCCCGGCTACTCATTTTCCTGCCTTCGCGTGCCAGTTTCAGTAGCCGGTTCTGGTGAACGGAAAGCGCAATGCTGTCAGGAAGTGCCAGGGACTCAATCGCATTTAACCGATCGATATGTTGCAGGACATTTTTACCATTAATTTTCCCCGGAGGCTGGAGTAGCCAGGCCAGCCGTGAAGGTTGTTCGCCCTCAGAGACCAGCAGACGGTCCAGTGCCACTTTTTGCTGCGGTTCAAGCGGCGAGGTAAGCGCAGAAAAAACCGCCCTGTCGGCAAGCGTTGTTGCTTCAGCAAGGGTTCGCTCGATGACATCTATAGAAGGGAAAATAACATTATTAGTGTGGAGCCAGGAGAGCATTTCTTCCGCAAGTAAAAAGCCTCTGTCTGTCCGCATGGCATGGGGATAAAGGTGGCGAATGCAGGTTTTTTGTAGCGCCCGATTGAAGGGGGATAATTCCAGGTAGCGGTAGAGTTCAGCCAGATGTTCCCAGCGGGTGACCTCTCTTGATGCATACTCGGCCCACAAATCAGGATTAAGTTTCAAATGAGCCGCAAGCCGGGAAACAACCCCGTCGTTAGGGGACATACTTTTGTCGGGAGGAAACCCCGGCCCTCGCAAATAGCAGAGTAAAACAGCAAAACCCAGGCGGTTTGCGGGTCTGCGGTGTTTATTAATCAGAGCGAGGTCATGTTCACCCAAAAAACACATGCGCGTCAGAAGAACGTCATCATCCGGTACAACCAGCAAGCGTTCTTTCTCTTCACTGCTGAGTATTTGTCTCCGTGGCATAAATGCTTCCTATGCATATAGTTTATTTGAGTTATCGCTTTACACTGACCGAAACCGGTCGGTTTCGTACACGCTACATAGGCAGCGTCCGAAAGTGAGTGAAATTCATTTCGTACATGCTTTATAATACGTACATCCATTTCGTACGGAAAGTAACACTATGTCACGAGTTTTTGCCTATTGCCGGGTATCTACACTTGAGCAGAACACTGAAAACCAGCGCAGAGAAATCGATGCAGCAGGTTTCGCCATCAGACCGCAGCGTTTAATCGAAGAATATATCAGCGGATCAGTCGCTGCTGGAGAACGCCCCGGATTTATGCGGCTGCTTGATCGAATGGAAAATGGTGACGTCCTCATCGTTACAAAGCTGGACCGCCTAGGACGTAACGCTATGGATATCAGGAAAACGGTTGAACTGCTCGCCACATCAGAAATTCGCGTTCACTGTCTGGCGTTAGGCGGTGTCGATCTCACCAGTCCGGCCGGCAAAATGACAATGCAGGTTATTTCTGCTGTCGCTGAGTTTGAACGAGACCTACTTCTTGAGCGCACCCATGCAGGTATTGCCCGGGCTAAAGCTTCAGGCAAACGTTTTGGCCGCCCGCCTGTCCTGAGCGAGGAACAAAAACGAGTAGTGACAGAGCGTCTTAATGCCGGGATAAGCACCAGCGCCATTGCGCGTGAATTTAATACCACCCGGCAAACCATACTCAGGGTAAAAACAGGGCAGCAACAACCCTGAATACAGAAACAGCTTCAGACGTGACCGTCCGCTTTGTGCTGTGAGTTCTTCGTTTCATGGCAACGTTCCCCCCTTGTTTAAGGATAGCGTTGCGTCGACCTGTTGAACTCACAGCCAGGAGCGGACGTTTGAGCTCAATAAGCAAGGACGTTATATTTTGTCCTGATTGACGCGAGATGAAAGCTCCTGATGGCTCTCTTTTCGTTCACTGTAGCGATCGGCAAGGTAACCGGTTTGCCCCTTGAGCAACAGTGTGATTTTAAACAACTCCTCGGCGACATCGACGATACGATCATACCAGGACGAAGGTTTCATTCGCCCGTTCTCATCGAATTCCTGCCAGGCTTTGGCTACTGAAGATTGGTTGGGGATAGTGAACATCCTCATCCAGCGTCCAAGAATACGCATCTGGTTCACGGCATTAAAGGACTGCGAGCCGCCACATACTTGCATTACCGCAAGAGTTTTGCCCTGCGAAGGGCGTACGGCACCTTCACTTAAGGGTATCCAGTCGATCTGTGCCTTCATAACTGCGCTCATAGCACCGTGCCGTTCCGGAGAACTCCACACCATCCCGTCACACCATCTGACCAGACCACGCAGCTCGGTGACCTTAGGATGCGTGTCTGGCGCATCATCCGGCAGGGGTAAACCGGAGGGATTAAAGAGTTTCACCTCCGCGCCCATCGCTGTCAGCAGGCGGCCTGTTTCCTCCGCGGCAAAGCGGCTGTAAGAGCGCTCTCTTACTGAGCCATACAGGATCAGAATCCGTGGCGGCTCCTGCAGGTGTAATTGTTCAGCGATGTGATGATCAAAGCAATCAGCGTTTAGTGCAGGAAAGTGTTCCATTATTTCTCCTCCGGGATGCCTAGGTGTTTTATAATTTACACATATGATTTACCATATGTGTATTCTAAAGGGAACGGAGTGAAAAATGCTACAACCTGTTCAGCTTTTCAAAATCCTGTCGGATGAAACACGGCTAGCCATCGTCATGCTTCTGCGGGAGTCCGGAGAACTGTGCGTGTGCGATATCTGTGCGGCCACCACTGAGTCACAGCCCAAGATTTCTCGCCACATGGCGATCCTTCGTGAAGCAGAACTGGTACTTGACCGCCGGGAAGGCAAATGGATTCACTACCGCCTGTCTCCCCACATGCCAGCATGGGCGGCAGAGACGGTCACGACGTCCTGGCAATGTATGCGAGAGGATGTGCGTGAATGGCTGGACAAATCAGCTTGCACCTCCTGCTGAGACAGATGACACATTTACATAATCATATATAACGGAGTCTGAGATGCTTTTGGCAGGGAGTATATTTTTACTGACGCTGATACTGGTGATCTGGCAACCCAGAGGTCTGAGTATTGGCTGGAGCGCGAGTATCGGGGCTGTGATGGCGCTGGTAACCGGTGTCATCCATATCGCTGATATTCCCGTTGTCTGGAATATCGTCTGGAATGCGACAGCGGCATTTATTGCGGTCATCATCATCAGCCTGCTGCTCGATGAGTCCGGCTTCTTTGAATGGGCAGCATTGCACGTCTCCCGCTGGGGTAACGGACGTGGGCGCCTGCTGTTCACCTGGATAGTACTGCTTGGCGCTGCGGTTGCTGCGCTGTTTGCTAACGACGGGGCAGCACTGATTCTGACGCCGATTGTGATTGCGATGCTGCTCGCTTTGGGATTCAGCCAGGCGACGACTCTGGCCTTTATCATGGCAGCAGGGTTCATTGCTGATACCGCCAGCCTGCCGCTGATAGTTTCCAACCTGGTAAATATTGTCTCAGCGGATTTCTTCGGACTGGGCTTTACGCAGTACGCCTCCGTGATGGTCCCTGTGAACCTGGCGTCTATAGCTGCCACGCTGATCATGCTCCATATCTTCTTCCGCCGCGATATCCCCGCCAAATATGACGTTTCGCTACTCAAGATGCCTGCCAATGCGATTAAAGATCCTGCTACGTTCAGGGCGGGCTGGGTTGTTCTGCTGTTCCTGCTGGTCGGTTTCTTTGTTCTGGAGCCGCTGGGGATCCCTGTAAGTGCGATAGCAGCAGTTGGGGCTGCGGTGCTTTTCGTGGTAGCAAAGCGTGGTCATGCCATAAATACCGGGAAAGTGCTGCGCGGTGCGCCATGGCAAATTGTAATTTTCTCGCTGGGTATGTATCTGGTCGTCTACGGTCTGCGTAACGCAGGACTGACTGAGTATCTTTCAGCCGTACTCAATTTACTGGCAGACAAAGGTTTATGGGCTGCCACGTTCGGTACCGGCTTCCTGACAGCGTTCCTGTCGTCTGTGATGAACAATATGCCGACGGTACTTATTGGTGCATTGTCTATAGACGGGAGCACTGCGACCGGCATCGTCAGAGATGCGATGATTTATGCCAATGTGATTGGCTGCGATTTAGGTCCTAAAATCACCCCGATAGGTAGTCTGGCAACCCTACTGTGGCTTCATGTGCTGGCACAGAAAAATATGACCATCACTTGGGGATATTACTTCCGAACCGGAATAATCATGACCCTGCCCGTGCTTTTCGTCACTCTGGCCGCGCTGGCGTGGCGGCTCTCTATCACTTTGTAATGAGATACTGATATGAGCAACATTACCATCTATCACAATCCAGCCTGTGGCACTTCACGTAACACGCTGGAGATGATCCGTAACAGCGGTAACGAACCAACCATTATTTATTATCTCGATACGCCCCCGACTCGTGATGAACTTGGCAAACTGATTTCAGATATGGGTATTTCAGTACGTGCATTGCTGCGTAAGAACGTCGAACCTTATGAGCAGTTGGGTCTTGATGAAGACATATTTTCTGATGAGCAGTTGATTGATTTTATGCTTCAGCATCCGATCTTGATTAATCGACCGGTTGTAGTAACGCCGCTTGGTACGCGTCTTTGCCGCCCTTCAGAAATCGTGCTGGATATTCTTCCGGAAGGTCAGAAAGAAGCGTTTACCAAAGAGGATGGCGAGAAGGTCATTGACGAAACGGGGAAGCGAGTTAAGTAATCTGTCCATATTCAAAATATCGGACGCCTGTTTACGCAATGCGGGCGTCCGCTTCTCGCTCAGAACTGCCTGTCATTCCTGCTTAAAAAATAGGCTTAGCGTAGGATAGTTTCCGTTTTCCAAGCGGACCCCAAAGTGTCGATAGAGCTACGTGCTCGTGATGCATCCTGTTCGGATGTGGAGGCTCGAAGATAGGCGCGAACAAAGCAGGTCGGTACTGTTTGGGTCATTTTTGAGAACCGGTTCTGTTTAAGTGTGTCGTGTGTGTTTAAACAGTACCAGCTTGCAGCGGTACGAGGAAGGTATACTTATACAGTACCGATAAATCGAACTATTAGAGCTTTACCGAATAGACGGAGTGGAGTAGGGCAAAACGCCCCCTCCACTGACGGGAGTCAGATCTGCCCACCCACGCCTTTGAACTTCTCAATAAATGCCCCTATCTTCTGGAAAACGGTCTGCTTTTTGGTTTTGTACTGCGGATTGAGTGGACTGAGTTTTGGCAGCGTCTCGTTAAGCTCCGTACCGTTTTCCGTCGCATATTCGCGCTTCAGTGAGGCCTTGATATACCGGCGTGCCGCCGCCTCATTCAGGTTCTCCTCTTTTATCAGGGCGTCGACTTCACGCTGTTGCGCCTGCTGAGCAAAGGTAAAGAACGCATCAATAATCCCGGCTTTATCGGGCATCTCATCGAGGTTTGTTTGCTCTATGAAGTCGACAATCAGGCGTTCTTTGGCACGGTTACCCAGACTGCCGCGGATTAAACGCCGCACTTCTTCTATCAGTGTTGTTTTACTCGTGTTCTTTTTTTTATGTTCGAAAATCAGCCCAAGAATATAGTCGAGGTTAATCTCCTGAGACTTCAGTAAATCCACCTCAAACACCACGTCTTCCCAGTCAACGGTGGACGCGTCTTTATCATTGGCGGATTTCTCCCGGCGCAGCCAGTCCCGGATATCATTGTAGGCTGAACGGTAGTCCTGGATTTTTCGCTCAGCCGGTAGGCGTAGAATCTGAAGTTCAGCAAGCTTTTCGTCATCCAGATAATGCGCTGCTTTGAAGGCTTCCGCCGCGTCCGGGTCGCTGATGTCGACTTTTTGTAAGGCTTTGAGTGTGGTAAATTCATCGTAGTTCTGAAGGATGTTTTCAGCGCGCAGGTACTCGCCAAACAGTTTTACAAAGGCCTTTTTTTCTTTATCTGATTCAATCGCTGCCGGGTCGGAGAATCGCTGTTCCAGCTCCGTAACCACGTCCATAAAGCCGCGCTTTGCCTCACCGGTGACGATATCGGTAAAGCCGTCCATATACTCCTTATAGCTTTTTTCCAGCACGACATTTTTGGTGTTATTGTCCCCGAACAGGGTAATGGCATCCACCGTAGCCAGCTCTAAATCCCGGAACGTGACAATATTGCCGAACGTCTTGGTAGCATCATAAATCCGGTTGGTGCGTGAAAACGCCTGCATCAGTCCGTGATAGCGCAGGTTTTTATCCACAAACAGGGTATTCAGCATCGGGGCATCAAAGCCGGTTAAAAACATTCCGACGACAATCAGCAAATCAATGTCCTGGTTTTTTACCCGTAGCGCGAGGTCCCGGTAGTAGTTCTGAAAGCCGTTGCTGTCGGTGCTGAAGTTAGTTTTAAACTGGGTGTTGTAATCGCCTATTGCCGCATCCAGAAACTCTTTCGCGCTGCTGTTCATGGCGGTGACATCAAAGCTTTCATCCGTGATGTCGCCCACGGCGTCCTGCGTTTCATTGGCGGCAAAGGAGAAAATGGTCGCCACCCTCAGCGGCTTGTACGAGCCGTCAGCATCGGCGGCATTCTGCTGCTGTTTTTTGAAGGCTTCGTAATAGGCCTTAGCCGCATCAACACTGCTCACGGCAAACAGGGCATTAAAGCCCCTGCCACCCGGGAAGGTGCGGTGTGTTTTTTGTCGGAAATTTTTCAGGATGTACTGCGTTATTTCCTGAATACGCATCGGGTGAAGAAAGGCGTGCTTGTTTTCGGCGGCACTGAGTTTTTTCTCGTCCGTTTCGGTTTCCATTTGTTTAAACTGCGGGCGGACATCGTTGTAATCGACTTTAAACTTCAGCACCTTATCATCACGAATGGCATCGGTGATGACATAGGAGTGGAGTTCGCGACCGAACACATCCGCCGTGGTTTCTGCACCCAGCGCATTTTGCGGAAAGATAGGTGTACCGGTAAAGCCGAACTGATAAAACCGTTTGAATTTCTTCTTCAGGTTTTTCTGCGCTTCGCCGAACTGGCTGCGGTGACACTCATCGAAAATGAAAACCACCTGCTGACGGTAGACCGGTAAGTCTGCTTCACCTTTCATTAGGTTGTTCAGCTTCTGAATGGTGGTGACAATGATTTTGTTGTCGTCTTTTTCCAGGTTTCCTTTCAGTCCTGCCGTGCTGTCAGAGCCATTGACGCTGTCGGGGGAAAAACGCTGATATTCCTTCATGGTCTGGAAATCGAGGTCTTTTCGGTCGACCACAAAGAAGACTTTATCAATGAAGTCCAGTTCGGTTGCCAGGCGTGCGGCTTTGAAGCTGGTCAGGGTTTTTCCGGAGCCTGTGGTGTGCCAGATAAAGCCCCCGCTTTCCGTGGTGCTCCAGTTTTTTGCCTGATAAGCGCTGTTCATCTTCCACAGGATCCGCTCGGTCGCCGCTATCTGATAAGGGCGCATGACCAGCAGGTTATTGCTGATATCAAAGACGGTGTAATGAAACAGGATGTTCAGCAGGGTGTTTTTCTGGAAAAAAGTGGCGGTGAAATCTTTCAGGTCTTTAATCAGCGTGTTATCGGATTTGGCCCAGTTCATCGTGAAGTCAAAACTGTTTTTGTCCCGCTTGGTGGTGTTGGCAAAGTAACGGGTGTCGGTGCCATTGGAAATCACAAACAGTTGCAGGTACTTAAACAGCGAGTTATCGGTGTTGAAGCTTTCTTTGCTGTAACGGTGTATCTGGTTAAAGGCTTCACGAATGGCCACACCGCGTTTTTTCAGCTCCACCTGTACCAGCGGCAGGCCGTTGACCAGGAGCGTGACGTCATAGCGATTGGCGTGTGACCCCGCCTGCTCAAACTGCTGGATAGCCTGGACTTTGTTACGGGTGAGGTTTTTCTTGTCAATGAGATAGATGTTGTCCAGATGCCCGTCATCAAAGGTAAAATCGCAGATATAGTCCGTATGCAGCTTGCGGGTCTTGTCGAGACTGCTGTCGCTCGGGCTGTCCAGATACTGCTCAGTAAAGCGTCGCCATTCGCTTTCGTTAAAGGCGACGTTGTTCAGTGCCTGGAGTTGCGTTCTGACATTCGCCAGCATAGATGCCTGCGATTTTACGCCCGACAGAAACTCATAGCCCTGATTGCTCAGGTCCTGAAGTAGTTCACGCTCTAAGTCGGATTCACTCTGATAACTGTCACCGGCTTCCCATTCTTTGCTGTATTTATCCAGCACGATGAAGTTATTTGATTCTGCGATGGTCTTTGTTTGATGAGTCATAACGCTCCCTTTTGCTGTGTGGCAAAGGTAACCAGTGCCTGAATCCTGCCCGGCACCGGTGAGTGAATAAAAGCGGGCTGTTATCTTGCCGGGGATGATGCGCCTCACCGGCAAGATTAGGGATGTCAGCCGGTGACGGTTTCAGGTTTTGGGAAGCTGAACAGTAAATCCCGATAGTATTCATACTGCTTCTGGCGCAGCTCAATCTCGCGGGGTAGTCCTTCGGTGATGGAGTTAGTTAGGGCGTCAAATTTGTCAAGAATGGATACAATTCGAGCCTGGTCTTCATACGAAGGAAGTGAAACAACAATCTTTGAAAAGTCGCTTTTATTGATGAGAGGCATCGTCCCTCCGCCCAGCTCACCCTGTCGACGTAATGAGTCACGCATAGCGGTGAGTACATGGAACAGGTAGCCGACGTGAACGCTATCATCGGTCAAAGTAATTGAGTTAATTTGTTGATTGGGGATGCAGTCGTTAGCATTAATGACTGTCTTACCCATATCTGCGCCGATACATGTGACTAGTAATGAACCACTAGGGATCCGAGCTTTGGGCATCGATGCTGCTCCTTCAGCAGACAAGCGACGACTCGGACATGTTATGTTACGCATCCCGTTCTTGATATCGCTGGGGGTTACAAAATCAACATCTTCGCCCCATGCAGACTTGTCTGACGACTTTGGAGTGCGGCCAGTCACAATGTGACCAATATCCCCCAGCGTCTTCCACTCAACCTCCCCCTCTTCAAAGCTCAGCAACTGGTCACGATAGTAGTTGTACTGTTTTTTACGTGCGGTAAGCTCAGCGGTAAGCTCAGCGGTAAGGGCGGTAAATTTATCCAGAATTTGGACGATTTCAGACTGGATAGCCAGAGACTTTTCAGGGTTTTCCGGGCAAGGGATGGGGATTGTGATTTTGGCCATGTCAGTAGCTGAGACATCAATTACTTTTGTCCCTTTTGAATACTTTCTTTTATCGCTTGAAAAAACATCGGTTTGTGTAAAGTAAGCGAAATATTTCCCGATAACACCATTACTTGGTTTGAATATTGTAGCGTGCCCACCCGTAACGGCTTGCTCTTTACCTAGATAAACTAACGCTTTACCAACATCAGCAATGTTTTCGCTGGTGTTAGTAATTACAACGTCTCCAGCATTTACTTTTTTGAGCTTTTTCGCAGTTTCATACGAAACAAACGACTTTGTCGATGCGGTTGAAAGACCATAGAAAGTATAAATCTGTCCGTAGTGAATAGCGGGAACACCTGATTCCGTAAAATCAGTTTTTGGCAATCCATTTCCGCGAACTAGTTCACCCAACTCTCCCAGTGGCGTCCACTCCACCTCAACGCCATCCAGCAGCTTTTCCAGATAACTCATCTCGTTCATAGCTGCGCCTCGCTGCCTTCAATCTCTGCCACAATCGCATCAATGTCTGTGCGTAACTGGTCGATACGGGCGACTGTGGTTTTCAGTTCGGCATTCAGCTCAGTGATATTGACGATTTCACGGGTGTCTTTGGCTTCCACATAGCTGCTGACAGACAGGTTGTAGTCATTTGCGGCAACGCCCTCGAGCGTCACAGATTTCGCCAGATGGTCGATACCCGCCTTGCTGTCGAACACCTGCATAATCTGTTCAATATGGGCATCTGTGAGGATGTTGTTATTGGTTTCTTTTTTGAACAGGCCACTGGCGTCGATAAACTGCACGTTGGTATCAGTCTTATGTTTGGACAGCACCAGAATATTCACGGCAATGGTCGTGCCGAAGAACAGGTTCGGCGCTAATGAAATGACCGTTTCAACATAGTTGTTATCGATGAGGTACTGACGGATTTTTTGCTCTGCACCGCCACGGTAAAAAATCCCCGGGAAGCAGACAATCGCTGCACGGCCTTTGGCTGACAGGTAATTCAATGAGTGCAGAACAAAGGCAAAGTCCGCTTTAGATTTCGGGGCAAGGACCCCGGCAGGCGCAAAGCGTTCATCGTTAATCAGTGTCGGGTCATCACTGCCAATCCATGACAAAGAGTAAGGCGGGTTAGATACAATCGCATCAAACGGTCTGTCGTCACCAAAATGTGGCTCTCTGAGCGTGTCACCCAGCATGATGTTAAATTTGTCGTAGTTGATGTTGTGCAGAAACATGTTCATACGGGCCAGGTTAAAGGTCGTATGGTTGATTTCCTGCCCGAAGAAGCCGTCTTCAATGATGTGGTTGTCAAAATGCTTTTTGGCCTGCAACAGCAGTGAGCCAGAGCCTGCGGCAGGGTCGTAGATTTTATTGACGTGGGTCTGACCGTGCATCGCCAGTTGAGCAATCAACTTAGAGACATGCTGAGGCGTGAAAAACTCACCGCCTGATTTACCGGCATTGGCGGCATAGTTAGAAATCAGGAACTCATACGCATCACCAAACAGGTCAATCTGATTGTCTTCAAAATTACCCAGCTTCAGTCCTTCAACCCCCTTCAGTACGGCGGCCAGGCGGGTATTTTTATCTTTAACGGTATTGCCTAAGCGGTTACTAGTGGTATCAAAATCGGCAAACAGGCCTTTAATATCCGCTTCAGAAGGATATCCGTAGGCAGACGTTTCAATCGCGACAAACGCGCTGTTTAAATCGATATTCAGTCTGGTGTTGATATTGGCCTTTGCAGCGACATTACAGAAAAGCTGGCTCGGATAAATAAAATAGCCTTTGGTTTTAATCGCGTCGTCTTTGATATCATCAGTGATGATACTGTCATCCATTTCTGCATAACTGACACTGTCATCGCCTGCTTCAATGTAGAGAGAAAAGTTTTCGCTGATAAAACGGTAGAAAAGTGCCCCCAGGACATACTGCTTGAAATCCCATCCATCGACCGACCCTCTGACATCATTGGCAATTTGCCAGATTTGACGATGTAACTCTGCGCGCTGCTGAATGCTGGTCATTGATTATGTCTCTTCTGAATACGTTATTTTTTGTGATTTTACGGTTTACCCGGGTGTACGGATATCTTTATCAATTAAGGGCGTGGGGCTGATGTGTGCCTGATTTTTCAGTGCTGGGGCGTATTTAGCGCAATGGGACTTGTGCGCTCAACGTGTTACATAACGAAAAGCCCGCATATAGCGGACTTCAGGGGGTAAGGTAACCAGAAAATCAGGGTGCTGTTGCCAGATGAGAGAACGGGAAACCGGTAGCAGACACAACACGGCGGAGCGTTTTCAACGTGGGATTACCTTTAGGTGAAAGCGTTCGATAAAGTGTTTCCCGGGAAACACCCGCTCGCTCTGCCACCAGACTCATTCCACCTCTGGCCTCAACCACATGACGCAACGCCGCCAGGAAGGCCTGCTGCCCTCCCTCGTCATCGATATCAGCAAAGGCCTGATGCAGATAGTGTTGCGCAAATTCCGGGTCTTCACGGAGAAGCTGCACCATCGCATCGTCATGTAAACGGGATTTAGTCATCAGGTCACCTCATCAAATAGTCGTTCAGGCACACAATCGCCTGGTCTATATCTGCATTTTGGGTTTTTTTATCCCCGCCCAATAGCAGCAGTACAATCTCATGTCCAACCAGGCTGTAATACACCCTGTATCCCGGCCCCTGATCAATACGCAGTTCCCAGACGCCCTCCCGGCAGGGCTTATGGTCGCCAAAGTTACCGGATGCCATCCTGTTCACGCGTGACGCGATTTTTGCCTTGGCTATCGGGTCACGAATGTCTTTTAAAAACTCCATGAATACATCACGTTCATCTGCCGTGAGGTAATGCCTGATCGTAGTCATCGCTATTTTGTATTTTATAGGCTACAGAGCTATATTGTACTGTAAAAGCTACAGGAGTAAATCATGATCATAAATATTCCTGTTTTTAGCATCAGCGTCATTTAGCGTTTCGCGGCCTAGTCAGTCTTTTCATGAGGCGTTGCATTTTTAACGGTTCTTACGGTCGAGGGTTCCCGCTCAATCGAACGAAATCACCCGTTAAGCTTAAATCGCTTAACGTAGGACCATTTCCGCATTTCACGCTAACCCCCTATATAACGTAAGCCGTCCGGGCGCTATGTCGTGTTTCCGCATTGAGCCAGGCGAGCTGTTTCATCCCTCCGGGTTTCCATCGCTGGCATAACAGCATTTCACCACTACGGCATAAGGGGCGCTAAGTCCGGGTATGCTCGCCGTCATTTTCTCCTGTGAGCCTTTCTTCTTCATATCAGCTTCCGGTAATCGTTCCCCGTCACATCCTGGTCAGCAAGGTAATGCATAGCCGCTTCGCGCCCTTGCTGACCAGAACGATTCCAGGGAGGCCGAACCGTCAGGCGATACGAAGACGAAATTCACACTGACGGAGAAACAACCATGACTATGAACCTGCATACCCAGACAAGCGCCCCTAATCCCGCACCGGCGACCAGCGTATCCCCGCTGGAGCAGTCAGGCTCCTCAAAAACGAAATTTTCTAAGGGCAAGGCCAAACCAGATGTTTACCAGGTGGTGACTGACAGCATCATCGAAGCGTTAGAAATGGGTGTTAAACCGTGGGTGTGTCCGTGGAAGCGTGACGGAGCTGTGTCAGGTATTCCGTCAAACTTCACCACCGGCACAGCCTACAGCGGGATGAATATCATGCTGTTATGGTGCAGTGCTGCAAAGCAGGGATTTAATGATTCTCGCTGGTTAACCTACAAACAGGCTCAGGAGCAGGGCGCACAGGTTCGTAAAGGTGAGCACGGTACTACGGCCATCTTTTACAAGACGCTGGAAAAAGAAGCTGAGGATGGCGAAATCGAAAAAATCCCCATGCTGAAAACTTTTACCGTGTTTAATGTTGAGCAAATCGACGGGCTGGACATGAGTGCTGAAAATGGCGCCGAGATTGAACCACAGGCGGTAGGTGAGTTTGATCCGCTGCCGCAGGTTGAAGCATTGTTTCAGCGCACCGGCGCAAACATTACCGAACGTGGCCAACAAGCATTCTTTAAACCGATCACGGATGAAATCTGGTTGCCTGAACGTCATTTGTTTGCCGATGCCGCGAATTTTTACGCTACCGGCTTGCATGAACTGACCCACTGGAGCGGGGCGAATAGCCGTTTAAATCGTGAAATGAAAGGGAGGTTTGGATCGGAAGGGTACGCCTTTGAAGAACTGATTGCCGAACTTGGAAGCGCCTTCCTGATGGCTGATTTAGGCGTTGTGGGAGAGGTTCAGCATGAAAGCTATATTGCATCATGGCTGAAATCACTGAAAGACGATAAACGCTACATTTTCAAAGCGGCCAGCGCCGCATCTAAAGCGCATCGTTATTTGATGGGATTTTGAGGGGGGCGGGAGAGAGCATTGCCCACATATCCACATGAGATAAGCCAGTGAAGCGGGGAGGCCAACAAGCCGCCCCCGCGAACGGGAGCGCCTCTACCGGCGGGGCAAGCCGGTAGGGGTCGATTGTGGGTATGTGGACAATGCAGAGGGTAGTGCGTAAGTGCTGGCTAAAAATTGCCGACATTTAATATGCCGGTG
The DNA here is from genome assembly GCF_026967515.2 of Rouxiella badensis. Taxonomy (NCBI): domain Bacteria; kingdom Pseudomonadati; phylum Pseudomonadota; class Gammaproteobacteria; order Enterobacterales; family Yersiniaceae; genus Rouxiella; species Rouxiella badensis. The sequence continues at coordinate 1,692 of NZ_CP114061.2, read as the reverse complement.
CTAAAACTTCGCTTTCTGCCCACAGGCGGTTAAATTCTTTCTCATACTGTGCCGCAATCTGCGGAACGCCTCTTAACACTATGCTGTTTTCTGCGTTGCGGCTGTCTGCGCTGGCCGTGTAATTAAATGACCCTGTTTGTACTGTGCTGCCATCTGCGATCATCACTTTGTTGTGCATGATGGCGTAACGACTGTTAAGACGTACCGGAACATGATTATTTGTCAGGTAAGTGACCGCTGAATAACGGTCACCGTTCGCTTTCTTATCGGCGACAACTCGGACATTAACCCCTCTTTTTTTCGCGGCAATAATGGCCGTCGCGATGGGCTTACTGGTGAAGCTATACGCCTCAACATCAAGTGACGTTGAGGCGTCATTGACCACCGACAGAACATTTTGCAGTGCGGTATGTGACGGAGAAAAACCGACGCTGACGGTTGGGGCGGCAAAGGCCGGGAAAACAACCAGGAGAAGGGCAGGCAGAGTAATTTTAAGCATAAGTTGTTAACTCCAGGGCTTTGAGTTCATCCATTGTATAAAAGCGGAATACGTTACGGTGCTTCGCTTCCAGCGTGACTTGTTGGCTGTTTTCGATAACCTGCTTTATCGTGTCGAACAGCAGCATTAATGCCCGTTTCTTTTGCTCATCCGGCACAATGTAGAACACGAAAAACCAGAGGTTTTCCGTTCGCGCTCTCAGGTGACTGGCGATAATTTGCTGATAGCGTGCTTTCGTTTTTAAGCTACGTTCCGTTTCAATGGCGATCCGTTTACCATTTGGCAGCGTGATTAATCCGTCAGGCCGGTGCTTCACCTTAAACTGATTTAAAAAGGTGTTACGGTCGCCGTTAATCCAGTCCGTCGCGCCTTTTTGTGCCAGCGTCAGGTGTACCAGTTGGTTATCCAGATGGTGATCGAGGCTCCAGCCTTTTAACTTTGCCGGTTCAAATCGGGCGGGGAAAATCTTGTCTTCGGGGCTGAGTACGACGGCGATCCCATCCTGGGTTATTCCCCACAGCGTGAGACTGCCAAGGCGAGAGACGAAAACATATTTTTGAATAAGTCCCATCCCTTCCAGTTTATCGAGCAGAAGGTAAAGCGGTTGATGTGCCTTATACCTAAAAAGTTGTTTTAGCGTGTCAAAATCGCTGTAGGTTTCCTCTTTCAAAAAATTAAGAAGCTGTGCCATTTTCTCACTGTTACGGCCTTTGCGTTCTTTATCACTACTTATCAACATGGCATTCCCTTATTCATCGAAATCAAAAGAGGACGTTTCAGCAACCGGTTCAAGAGGAACTATTTCGGCAGGTTTATTTTTCTCTGCCTCCACTAAAACGGGTGTTGTTTGCGCTGCGGGTGCGTCAGTAAAGTCGAGCGGCTTTTTAATCGAGATGGGTGTGATCGGCGTGACGTCATAAACCTGTAACGGCTGTTTTTTCACTTTCAAGGGTGAGATAAGGGAGGCTCGGGGTAATTCTGTGGCCGTGAAAATATAGCTAACGAACGGAGGCAGGTTTAACAGCATGTTGCTGTCGATATAAAAACGTTCCGCCTGCCGGATCGTGCGCTCGTCGTCTATAACTTCGGTCAGTACCCGATTGGTTTTTGCTTTGCGACTCTCATCGTCAACTAAAATCGTACCGGACATTTTCGCCACCCATAACGCGGTGTCAGGGTCTTGCAGTTTATAC